>NZ_JBWKKF010000005.1:448762-487956 GCF_056431745.1 Amycolatopsis sp. NPDC045836
GGGGGGAGATGGCTGGGTATGTTGGCGAGTTTCGGTGGTGGTGGGGTGGTGGCTGGGTGTGCTGGCGGGTTTGGGTGGTGGTGGGGTGGCTGGGTGTGTGTTGCGGGTTTCGGTGGTGGTGGTCGTGGTGGTGGTGGTGGCTGGGGGTTTTGGTGGTGGTGGGTGGCTGGGGTTGGTGGTTTCGGTTTGCTGGTGGTGGGGGTGAAGGTGGTGGCTGGGTGTGCTGCTGGTTCCTGTTTGGTGCCGGTTTGGCTGGGAGGGGCGGCTGGGGTGCTTGCCGGGTTCCGGTTTGCTGGTGGTTGGGTGAGGGCGGTGACTCGGGTGAGGGGGTAGCCAGGTGTGTGCTGCCGGCTTCCGGTGGGGGTGGTGGCTCAGGCGAGGGTGGCCGCGACCAGGTGCTGCCAGTCTGCTTTGGCGCCCGCTTCGGTCACCTCGGTGAAACGTGCGTCGCCGAGGGAGGTGCGGGTGGTTTGTTCGATTCTGGTGCCGTCGGGCTGGGTTTGGTCGGGTAGGCCGCGGATGGTGGTGCTCGCGGCCAGCAGCTGGGCGGCTTGTTCGTGCCGCCCACCGCGGGAAGCCAGGTCCGCGACGCCGACCAGTGCCTGGGCGAGCAGGGTCGGGTGTCCGGCCTCGACCGCCGCCTGGACGGCCGCGTCACGGTGTTCGCGGGCCTCGTCGAGGTCCTCGGCGAGGTAGCCGAGCAGGTCGTGGCGGACCGCGCGGATGTTCGCCCGCTCGGCGTCCTCGCCCAGCAACTCGGTCGCGGCCGCCAGGTGCAGCCGGGCTCGCCGCAGATCGCCGCTCCAGCGCGCCAGGTCGGCTTCCACCAGTGCCAGCTCGGCCAGTGCGGTCGGCCAGGCGACCCGGTCGGCCGACCGCCGCGCCTCGGCCAGCGCCGCCGCGCTCGCGGTTTCGTCGCCGAGCAGCCAGTGCAGTTGCGCCTGCCGCGCCCGCATCCGCACGGCGTCCTCCTCGGCACCGATCTCGGTGACGACCGCGATGGCCTGCTCGTAGTGCTCGCACGCCGCGGCGAACTCCCCGCGCATGGCGATCCGGTTCGCGAGTTCGGTCAGCGCGAACGAAATTCCCCACCGCTCACCGAGGGCGCGGTGCTCGGCGAGCGCTGCTTCGAGGTATTCGTCGGCCTCCCGATCGCCTTGGCCGAGCAGGATCCGCAGCTTGCCGAGCTGCAACCGGGCCAGGGCCCGCACCCACGGGTCGTCGTCGGCGAGCAGCGGCTCGAACGCGGCCAGGTGTTCACCGGGTGCGTGCAGCAGGCGTTCCAGCGGCGCGGCGAACTTCACCACCGGGTGGGCGCTCCGCGCCCGCTGCGCGGCCTCGAACGCCCGGCGGATCCACTCCTGCGCCCGGAACTGGTCGTGCTGCTGCCCGGAGACCACGAACTGGATGACGAACCCGTACACCACCGCGCGCACCTCGTCGGCCACCTCACCCGGCAGGGCGGTGGCCGCCAGGATCAGCTCGTTGCCCTCGGCCTTGTGCCCGCTGAGCCACCAGTACCAGGCAGCCGCGGCGGCGAGCCGCATCGCCCCGGCCGCCTCACCCGCGGCGAGCGCGCCACGCATGGCGGCCCGGAGGTTGTCGTGCTCCTCGCCGAGCACGGCCAGCCAGTCCAGCTGCTCCGCGCGGCGCAGGTGCGGCTCTGCGGTCTCGGCGAGTTCGTTGAAGTACGCGAGGTGGGCCCGGCGCGCCGATTCGGCTTCTCCGGCGCCGGTGAGGCGCTGCTCGGCGTACTCCCTGATCGTGCCGAGCATCCGGTACCGCGGCGCGCCCTTGCCGGTGGTGACCACCAGCGACTTCTCGGTCAGCGAGGTCAGCAGTTCGAGCACCTCCCAGCCCTCGGCCGGGCCCGCCGCGCAGACCCGTTCGGCGGCTTCCAGGCTCGCCCCGCCCGAGAACACCGACAGCCGGCGCAGCACCACCCGTTCGGCCTCGGTGAGCAGTTCCCAGCTCCAGTCGATCACCGCGCGCAGCGTCCGGTGCCGGGGCAACGCGGTCCGGCTGCCCCCGGTCAGCAGCCGGAACCGGTCGTCGAGCCGGTGGGCGAGCTGGTCGAGCGACATCGTGCGCAGCCGGGCCGCGGCGAGTTCGATGGCCAGCGGCATCCCGTCCAGCGCGCGGCAGACCCGCGCCAGGGTGGCCGGGCTGTGGGTGGCGTCCCCGCCGGTGGCGCCCGCCCGGTCCCGCAGCAGCCGGACGGCCGGTGCGGCCTCGACCTCGGCGGGGTCGGCGTGCTCGGCGGGCAGCGGCAACGGCGTGACCCGCCACAGCGCCTCACCGGTGATGCCGAGCGGTTCCCGGCTCGTGGCGAGGATCCGCAGGTGGCGGCATTCGCCGAGGACCCGGTGGGCGAAGGCCGCCGCGGCCTCGACCACGTGCTCGCAGTTGTCCAGCACCAGCAGCACCGGCCGCTCGCGCAACGCGGCCACGACCCGGTCCACCGGCTCCGCGCCCGGCGCGTCCCCGAGCAGCGCGTCCCGCAGCCGGAGCGCGGCGAGCGTCGCCTGGGCCACGTCGCCGTTGTTCCCGATGGGGGCGAGTTCGACCAGCCAGGCGCCGTCCGGGAAATCGCCGAGCAGGGTGCGCGCGGTTTCCGCGGCCAGCCTGGTCTTGCCCGCTCCGCCCGGCCCGAGCAGCGTGGTGAGCCGGTGCCCGGTGACCAGCCCTCGGACGGCGGCCACATCGGACTCCCGGCCGACGAAGCTGGTCAGCTCGGCACGCAGGTTGGTCTCCGGGGTTTCCTCGCGCCGGGTCAGTTCCCCGCGCAGCAGGGCGACGTGCACGGCCGAGAGCTCCGGCGAAGGGTCGACGCCGAGTTCGTCGCTCAGCGCCTCCCGCGTGCGCTCGTACACCCGCAGCGCCTCGCTGTCGCGGCCGCTGGCGACCAGTGCCCGCATCAACGCGGCGACCAGCCGTTCCCGCACCGGGTGCGCGGCCACCAGCGCGGTCAGCTCGGTGACCAGCTCCGCGCCGCGGCCCTGGCTGGTTTCCGCGTCGGCCCAGTCCTCCACGGCGGTCAGGCGCAGGCCCTCGAGGCGGGTGACCGCGGCCCGGACCGCCGCGCTCTCCGGCAATCCGACGTCCTGCATGGCCGCGCCGCGCCACAGGGCAAGACCTTCGCGCAACCGCCGCGGATCGTCTTCCCGCCGGGCCTGGCTCACGAGCCGTTCGAACCGCACCGCGTCCACGGCATCGGGGTCCACCTTCAGCCGGTAGCCGTCCGGCTGCCCTTCGACCACCCCGGCGGGCAGCACCTTCCGCAGCCGGGACACCAGGCGCTGCAAGGCGTTCGCCGCGTCGGACGGCGGGTGCTCACCCCAGATCCAGTCGATGAGCGTGGCCTTCGGAACCGCGTGGCCGGGGTCGAGCGCGAGCGCGGCCAGCAGCCCGCGCAGCCGGGCCCCCGGCACTTCGGCGGGCACGCCGTCGTCCGCCAGCACTTCGAAGGGACCAAGGATGCCGATCTTCACCCGGCGAGTCTGCCACGCGACCCCACCGTGTCAGGACCGTGTCAGGCCGGTGACAGTTCCGCTGGCGAACGTGGGCCGCAACCACCACGAGAGGGAAAACGATGAGCGAAACGGTGTCCATTCCACACGGTCTGCCGATGGAGCGGGACGTCAGCCCGTTCGACCCGCCCAGCGAGATCAGCAGGCTGCGCGAAGCCCGGCCGGTCAGCCCGCTCGTCTTCCCCGACGGCCACGAAGGCTGGCTGGTCACCGGTTACGACGCCGCGCGGCAGATGCTGGCCGACACCCGGTTCAGCTCCCGGCAGGACCTCGGCATCGTGCACGTGCCGTTCGAGACGCCCGGTATGCCCGCCCCCACCGAGCCGTCACCGCCGATGCCGGGGGTCTTCATCGCGATGGACCCGCCGGAACACGGCCGCCTGCGCCGGCGGCTGACCGGCGCGTTCACCGTCAAGCGGATGAAGCAGCTCGAGCAGAACATCATGGAGATCACCGAGCGGCAGCTGGAGCACCTGGCGAGCCTGACCCCGCCGGTCGACCTGGTCGCCGAGTTCGCGCTGCCGGTGCCGTCGCTGGTGATCTGCGAACTGCTCGGGGTGCCCTACGCCGACCGCGAGACCTTCCAGGCCAACTCCGCCCAGTTCCTGGTCAAGGACCAGACGCTGGAGGAGAAGATGGGGGCGCTCGGAGCGCTGATGGGCTACCTCGGCGAACTGGTCACCGGCAAGCGCGCCGAACCGGGTGAGGACATCCTGTCCGACCTGGCCCGGCACGAGGACCTGACCATCGAGGAGCTGGTCGGCGCCGCCTTCCTGCTGCTGCTCGCGGGCCACGAAACCACCGCGAACATGCTGGCGCTGGGCACCTTCGCGTTGCTGGAGCACCCGGACCAGCTGGCCGAACTGCGGGGGAACCCGGAGTTGCTGCCCAACGCCGTCGAGGAACTCCTGCGGTACCTGTCCATCGCGGACATCTTCTACCGCTACGCCACCGAGGACCTGGAACTGGGCGGGGAGACCATCCCGGCGGGCTCGACCGTGGTGGTTTCGCTGCTGGCCGCCAACCACGATCCCCGGCGCTTCGACAACCCCGGCACGCTGGACATCCACCGTTCGGCCCGTGGCCTGCTGTCCTTCGGGCACGGCGTGCACCAGTGCCTGGGGCAGCAACTGGCGCGCATCGAAATGCGAGCCGGTTTCGACGGCCTGCTGCGCCGCTTCCCGGGCCTGCGGCTCGCCATCCCCGCGGACGAGGTGAAGCTCAAGACCGACATGAACATCTACGGGGTCCACGAGTTGCCGGTCACCTGGGGCTAAGGACTAGGCCATCAGGGTGAATACTTGAACGCGCAACTAAGTGCGGGTAGTAGTGGCACCAGTACCCGTTCTGCAGAGGAGTCCCCATGCGCGTTGGATTCACCCTCCCGGGGTTCGGCAAGGCGGCGGCCACGCCGGGTGGGATCGCGCGGTACGCCCGCGCGGCCGAGGAGGCGGGGGCGGCGAGCCTCTGGGTCGGCGACCGGCTGCTCTCGCCGGTCGCCCCGAAGGTGTCCTACCCCGGTTACGAGACCATGCCCGAAGAGTTCTGGACCGCCTACGACCCGTTCACCGCGCTGGCCGTGGCCGCGGCGGTGACCGAGACCGCGGTGCTCGGGTCCAGCACCATCAACGCCACCCAGTACCAGCCCGTCAACCTGGCCCGGCAGCTGACCAGCATCGACGTCGCCAGCGGCGGGCGGCTGCTGCCGGGACTGGGCATCGGCTGGTCACCCGACGAGTACGCCGCCGTCGGCGTGCCGATGGAGGAGCGCGGCAAGCGGCTCGACGACCTGCTCGACCTGCTCGAAGCCTGGTGGACCCGGAACGTGGTGTCGCACGAGGGGATCGGCTACACCGTTCCGGAGACCCACGTCGAGTTGAAGCCGGTGCGCAAGCCGCCGGTGCACCTGGCCGGGTTCGGTGAGCGGGCGCAGCGCCGGGTCGCCGAACGGGCCGACGGCTGGCTGCCGGTCTGGCCGGTGCCCGAGCAGTTCCCCGTGGACGCGCTCACCGGGGCACTGGCGAAGATCCGGGCGCGTGCCGAGGAAGCCGGACGCGACCCGGGGGCGCTGGGCGTGGCGCTGCGGGTGAACGCCGCCCCCGGCACGGCACCGGAACTCGTCGCCGAGTCCGTGGCGAAGGTCGTGCCGGTGCTGGAGCCGGACCACGTCTTCGTGGACCTCACCTACCTGACCGGCAGCGTGGACGAGCACCTCGACCTCACCGGCCGCCTGCTGGACCTGTTCGCCAGGGGCTGACCGGCCGGACGGGGCCCTTCCCCGGCGGTGAAGGGCCCCACCGGGATCAGCAGTAGAGGTTGCCGCCGGGGCTCACCCCGAGGATGCCGGTGAACTGCTGGTACTTGGTCACGCGGCTCTGCACCTGACCGGGGTTCCCGCCGTTGCACTCGAGGCTGCCGTTGATGCTGCGGATGGTCTCGCCGAAGCCGCGGCTGTTCACCATCGCGTTGTGCGGGGTCATCGTGCCGGGGCCGTTCTGGGTCATCCAGTACCAGATGCCGGTCTTCCAGGCCACCGCCGCGTCGTTCTGCACCAGCCACGGATTGGTCAGCAGCGGCAGGCCCAGCGCGTCGCCGGCGGCCTTGTAGTTGAAGTTCCAGCTCAGCTGGATCGGGCCGCGGCCGTAGTAGGCGGCGTTGCCCGCCGGGCAGCCGTAGGACTGGCTGGTGTCGCAGTAGTGCGGGTAGTTGGCCTGGTTCTGCTCGACGATGTGGACCAGTCCGCCGGTCTCGTGGCTGACGTTGGCCAGGAAGGCCGCGGCCTCCTGCTTCTTGATGGTGTCGCTGCCGGTGCCGGCGAAGGCCGGGTACGCCTTCAGCGCGGTGACCAGGCCGTTGTAGGTGTAGAACGGGTTCCGGCTCGGGAACATCTGGTTGAACTGGGCTTCGCTGACCACGAAACCGGACGGGTCCGGCGGGTTGGTCGAACCGCCGCAGGCGCCCTGGTCGGCCCAGACCTGCGCGGTGCCGGGGGTTTCGTTCTGCGTCCACCACTTCGCGGACCAGTTGCGCCCGTTGTGGGAGGCGGTGTCGCCGCCCCAGTAGACCGAACTCGCGTTCCACGGGGTCACGCAGGCCGCCGCGGCGGTGGCGGTCTGGACCGGGACGGCCACGGCGACCGCGGTGGCGGCGAAAGTGGCGGCGAGGGCGGCGAGCATACGTCTGAGCGACATCGGTGGCTCCTTCGCACGAGGGGGACCGGAAATTGGTCTATACCTCCGGAGGTATGGTCCACAGGTATAGACCATGGCGGACAAGAAACCAACCGGCGGCAGCGGGAATGTGCCCGGGCGGACCCGGAGCGCCAGCCGAACGGCCCAACGGCGTCAGCCCCGCCGGCGCGGTCACGTGCCCACCCGGCGCGGCGGCGGGGAGGTCCGCACCCGGGTGGACCTCGGCGAGCCCGGACTGGCGGGAGGCGGGGGAGTAGCCCTCCGGCGGGTGGGCACCGGCTTGGCGGACGGCGGCCGCGGTGGCGGCGAGCAGCGTGCGGCCGAGCGGCTGCACCTGTCCCCACCCGCGGTCAGCCGCACCCGCGGGCGGCTGCGCGCGGTGACCGGCGACGACACCCTGGTGCACACGGGTCACACGATGGTGCCCACGCCGTGCGCGGTGCCGGTCCGCGAGGACGTGGTTGGCGCGGGCGGTGGTGGAGGCCGCCGTGCCGGGAAGGCGGCGTTTCTCGGCTCGAGTGGTGGTGCTGGGGTCCGGGGTGGGGCGTCGGCCAGGGCTACCGTGCGGCGCCCGGGGCTTGCCGGGCCGTCGGTGAGGGCGCCGGTCCGGCCGGAAGCCGCGAGAACGGTGAGGTCCATGCCGGAAACGCTGGGGTTACCCGGACGCAGTCGAACCCAGGTCCGCCAGCACGGCCGCAGCCGCCCGCCGCCCGGAGACCAGCGCGCCCTGCAGGGAGCTGGTGTCGCGGTGGTCACCGCAGACGTAGAGCCCGGCGTCCAGCCGCACCGGCCGGGTCAGCGGGTGACCGGCCGCCATCACCGGCAGCGCCCGCTCGATCCGGTAGGTGGCGATCACCGACCAGTCCGATGTGGACGTTCCGTACAACCTCGCGAGCTGCTCGCGCACCTCGGTTTCGGTGGTGTCCAGGCGTTCCGGCACGGAAGCCGCGATCAGCGACCGGCCCTCGGGGGCGTAGGCGGGGGAGACCTCGCTCATCACGGCGGTGTTCAGCAGCAACCCGGAATCGCCGTCGAGCACGAGGGTGGGTGCGGGCAGCGGGGCTTCGCCGGTGGTGAAGTAGCAGGTGGTCACCGTGTGCCAGTCGGGTGCGGTCACCCCGGGCAGCAGCCGGGCCGCGGTGGTGCCGTCGGTGGCCACGACCACCGCCCGCGCCCGGATCTGTTCACCGTCGGCGAGCCGGACCAGGTTCGGCGCCACCCCGGCGACCTCACGTCCGAAGTGGACGGTTCCGGCGGGCAGTCCGGCGGCGAGCTGGCGGGGCAGCTCCCGCATGCCCAGCTCGGGCACCGCACCGCCGCCGAGCAGGAAGCAGCGCCAGATCAGGTGGAACACCCTGGCGTCGGTGCTCAGGTCGCGGTCGAGGAACACCCCGGCGAGCAACGGCCGCAGCACCTGTTCGACCAGGGCACCCGAGACGCGGGCACGGCTCAGCTCGGCGGCGATCGTCCGGTTCCGCGGCCGCCGCAACCGGCTGCTCGGCAGCAGCAGGTCGCGGGCGGACAGGGCCAGCGCGCCCGCGCCGCTCAGGGGTGCCTTGGCGGCGAAGCGGAGCAGCCCGGCCAGCGCCTTCGGCTGCCACGGCAGGGCCAGCAGCGCACCGTCGGCGGTTCGCGCCCCGCGGGTGAAGGCACGCAGCCGCAGCGCCGCGAGGTCCACTGTGGACTTGAAGACCGGGTAGGCGGGCAGCAGCACCTGGAACCCGCGGTCGAGCCGGAACCCGTCGACCAGATCGGTGCGCACCCGGCCGCCCACCTCGCCGGCGGCCTCCAGCACGGTGGTGCTCAGCCCGCGCCGGGTCAGCTCACCGGCGGCCGCGAGCCCGGCCAGCCCGGCGCCGATCACCACCACGTCCTGCGTCACGGATGCCTCCCCTGGTGTTCGGCGGCTCGGACCAGGTTCCGCGCCATCAGGCCGAAAACGAGGTCGTGGGCCGGTTTCTGCAGTCGCCAGTAGGCGTGCCCGGCCGGGCCACGCGGCACGAAGCTGAGCTTCTGGCGGTAGCTGACCGCGCCGCCGCCGGTTTCCGCGCTCATCTCGAGCAGGGTGTGGCCCGGCAGCTTCATGTCGGCACGCAGCACGAGCCGCCGGTGGGCGTCGTCGCGGTGCTCGACGGTCCAGAAGTCGACCACGTCGCCGCGGGCGAGTTCGGGCTGCCGCCCGCGGTAGAGGCCCGCACCGCCGGCCAGGTGGTCGAGCAGGCCGCGCACCTCCCACAGCAACGGGATGCCGAACCAGCCGCGGCTGCCGCCGACGGAGGTGATCACCCGCCACAGCTCCGCGGCACCCGCCGTGGTCGGGCACACCCGCTCATCGAGGTAGGGCTCGGCCGCCGACGCCCCGGTGACCGGTGTGCCGGCCGCGCGCAACGCGTTGTCGATGCTCGTCGGGCCGCCGGGCGGCGCGGGCAGGCGGGTGGTGATCTCCGGTGCCGTGTCGCTCAGGTCGTGGTCGAGCGAGGCGAACAGCGGCGCGGCCACCGCGGCGGGCACGGACGTGGTCAGCGCGGCGGCGCGGGCCGCCAGCCGGTGCGACCACAGCGGGGCCGGAACGGGCAGGCGCACCGGCAACCCGGCCACGCGGGCGCAGCGCTGCACCAGGTCGAAGTGGCTCAGCCGCTCCGGCCCGGACACGGCGAACCGGCCGCGCAACGGGGTGGGCAGGGCGGCCGCGGCCGCCAGGTGGTGCAGCACGTCGCCGGCGGCCACCGGCAGGCTGGTCCGGTTCATCCAGGCCGGGCGCGGCAGCACCGGGGAAGCGCGGGTGAACCGGCGCAGCAGCTCGAACCCGGCCGAGCCGGGGCCGATGACCATGGACGCTTCCAGCAGCAATGCCGGGGCGCGCGCGGCGGCCAGCAGGTCGCCGACCTCGGCCCGCGAGGCGAGGTGCTCGGACAGCTCACCGGCGGGCCGGGGACCGCCGAGGTAGACCAGCTGCCGCACCCCGGCGCGGTCGGCCTCGGCGGCGACCGTCCGCGCGGCTTCGCGGTCCACCGCGGCGAAGTCGGGGCGCTCCAGCGAATGCACCAGGTGGTAGACGACGTCGACGCCGTCCATGGCGGCGCGTACCCGGGCCGCGTCGGTGACGTCGCCGAAGCGGATCTCCGCCTGCCGCGGCACGCGTGCCGCCGAGCCGGTGGTGCGGACGAGCGCCCGCACGTCGTGCCCGGCCCCGGCCAGCACGGGCACCAGCCGCGAGCCGAGGTGGCCCGAGGCGCCCAGCACCAGGCAACGGCTCACCGGACCACCCCCGGGCGGTCTTCCCTCTGCTGGGCCACCGGCACCGCCACCTCACCTCGTCCGTGAGGCCGACGCTAATCGCGGTGTGGCCGTGCCGCAGCGTGAAGGCGGGTGGTTCCCCGCCGGTGGGCGCGCGGGATGGACCGCACCGCCGCGCCCGGCACGACGGTGCGGCACAGGCTGCCGATGCCTTCGGCGGTGAGCCGGACGGTGCCGCCGGGACGCAGGGGCGGCCGGTCGCTGCCCCGGTTCCACAGCTCGGCCAGGCACCCGCCGTTGCCGCAGGTCCCCGAGCCGAGCACGTCACCGGGCACGACCGCGGTGCCGCGCGAGGCGCAGGCGAGCATCTCCTCGAACGCCCAGCTCATGTTCGACAGCAGGTCCGGCGCCGACGACCTCGCCGTCGGCGCCGGACTGGAACACCTGCCGCGGCGCGATCGCGGCGTGCACGCGCAAGCCGTCCAGCTCGCGCCAGTCCCCGGGTGCGGTCCCTGGCGTGACCATCAGGTGTTCTCCTGGTAATCGAGGACTACTCTGACGCGAGGTGGGAAATCATGGAAATGAATGTCTTCTATGGAAACCATCCACAGCCTGGATAGCCCGGAGCGGCGATGAACCTGTCCAACCTGGACCTCAACCTGGTGGTCGCCCTGCGTGCGCTGCTCGAGGAACGCAACGTCACCCGGGCCGGGGAACGGCTCGGCCTGACCCAGCCCGCGATGAGCGCGGCACTGGCCCGGCTGCGGCGCCACTTCGACGACCAGCTGCTCTCCCGCGTCGGCGCCCGCTACGAACTGACCCCGCTCGGCGCGGTCCTGCGTGACCGCAGTGCCACCGCGTGCCAGGTGCTCGAACGCCTCTTCACCAGCCAGGCCGACTTCGACCCCCGCACCGAAACGCGGGAGTTCACCCTGGTCACCTCCGACTACGGCGCCACCGTGTTCGGCCTCGAACTGGCCCGCGCCCTGCACGAGGAGGCGCCGGGGGTGCGCCTGACCCTCCAGCAGACCTCCCCCGCCGTGCTGGAGAACCTGCCGAACCTGCTCAGCACGGTCGACGGCCTGCTGATGCCCCACGGCGTCATCGACGGCTTCCCGGCCACCGACCTGTTCACCGACCAATGGGTGTGCCTGCTCGCCGACGACCACCCCGAGGTCGACGGCGAACTCACCCTCGACCACCTCGCGCGGCTGCCGTGGGCGGCCTACCAGCGCGCCTACGACGCCCCGATCACCCGGCAGCTGAGCATGCTCGGCATCGGCCCGCACGTGGAGGTGTCCGTGCCCTCGTTCCACCTGCTGCCCGGCCTGGTCGCCGGCACCCGGCGCGTGGCGATGATCCAGCGGCGCCTCGCCGAGCGCCTGCCGACCCCGGGCGTGCGGCAACTGCCGTGCCCGTTCCCCGCCGTGCCGCTGCAGGAAGCCCTCTGGTGGCACCCGCTGCACACCCAGGACGCCGGCCACATCTGGCTGCGCGAGCTCGCCCGGCGCGTGGCCGCTTGATGCCCGGTGCCGGGAACGCCGCACCGGCCGCGGATGGTGGGCATCTTCCGGCCGTACGCCGAGAGGCCCGCGGTGGCGTCCGGGCCGCACGCGACCCGGACGCCACGGGGATCAGCGGGCCGGTGGGACCCGCTCGAACCGCACCTTGCTCAGCCACCCCGGCAGGTCGCTGAGCACGTACAGCTCGCCGTGCACGTCGGTGCCGATGGCGGTCGGCTGGGTGGGGAAGTTGCCGATCACGGCGGATTCGTAGCCGCCACCGTGCTTGGGCCGCACGGCGAACACCCGGGTCGAGCAGTAGTCGCTCGCGACGTAGGTGCCCCGTGCCGCCGGGGTCACCGAACCCCGGTACACCACGCCGCCGGTCACCGAGCAGTTGTCGTTGTAGTGGTCGTACTCGAAGACCGGGTCGGTGTACTTCGCGTCCGACCGGCACTGCAGCGGGTCGAACACCGGGGTGCCCTCCCGGCAGGACCAGCCGAGGTTCGCCCCGCCCTGCCACGGGCGGACGTGGTTGACCTCCTCGACCAGGCCCTGGCCGACGTCACCGATCCACAGCGAGCCGTCGACCGGGTCGATGGAGAACCGCCACGGGTTGCGCAGCCCGTAGACCCAGATCTCCGGCCGCGCACCCGGCACGTGGACGAACGGGTTGCTGCCGGGCACGCAGTACGGCTTGGCCCCGCAGCTGCGCTTGACGTCGATGCGCACGATCTTGCCGAGCAGGGTGCCGAGGTCCTGCCCGGCCTTGAACGGGTCGTGGGTGTGCCCGCCGTCGCCGAGCGACCAGTAGAGGTAGCCGTCGCGGCCGAACGCCACCTGGCCGCCGTTGTGGTTGCCGTATTCGGCGTGTTCCTGGGTGAGCAGCACCTGCACCTGCTCGGGAGCGCCGAGGGGCACCCGCGCCAGGGTCAGCGCGCCCGCGGGCAGGCTCGTGTAGGCCACGTAGAGCATCCCGGTCGAGGCGAAGTCGGGTGCGGGCGTGATGCCGAGGAGGCCGCGCTCGTTGTCCGACGGGTCGATCCGGGCGGTCAGGTCGAGCACCGGCTCGGCCGCCAGCCCGGTGCCGGGGTGGTAGGCGCGGACGGTGCCGTTCTTCTCCGCGATCAGCATCCGGCCGTCGGGCAGGCCGGTGATCGCGATGGGTCTCTGCAGGCCGTGAGCCACCTGTTCGGACACCACGGTCAGCTCGGCCAGCGGTGCGGCGGGGGTGGGGGCGGCGCCGCCTGCCGACACCGGGGGCAGCAGCAGGGCGGAAAGGGCGAGCACGAACAAGCCGGCCAGCAGGGTGACCGGGCGACAACGTCGTCGCGACATGGTTGAGCTCCTCGAGCGGGTGGGGTTTGGGAGCGCTCCCAACCGTACCGCGAATCCAGGGCGACATCCAGTGCCCGGCCGGCTGCGGAGTAGATTGACCGTCGAGCGAAGGGAGTTGGGGGTGCGTCTTCACGTCGGCTGCGCGATGTGGACCCACAAGGCGTGGCCGGGGCGGTTCGTGCCGCAGTCGCTGCCGGTCAAGGAGCGCTTGCGGGCCTACGCGGGCTGGTGCAACGCGGTCGAAGGCAACACCACCTTCTACGCCACACCCGCCCGGCACACCGTCGAGACCTGGGCGCAGCAAACCGACCCCGGTTTCCGGTTCGTGGTGAAACTGCCCAAGGTCGTCACGCACGAACGCCGGTTGACCGGGGTGGAAGTGGAGATGCGGGCGTTCCTGGACGCGATGGAACCGCTGGGGGACCGGGCGGTCCTGTGGACCCAGCTGCCCGCCTCGTTCGGTCCATCGGAGGTCGATGCCCTCGGCCGGTTCCTGCGCCGGCTGCCCGCCGGCCGACGGCGGGCCGTGGAGGTGCGCCACCCGGGTTTCTTCACCGACACCGGCGCGATGTCACTGGAACGGACGCTCACCGGCGCGAGCGCGGAGTGGGTTCCGTTCGACACCACGGTTTTCTTCCAGAGCCCGCCGGTCACCGCGACCGAGCAGGAGACCTGGACGATGAAACCGCGAGTGCCGCGGCGGATGCGGGCGCTGACCGACCAGCCGATCGTCCGCTACCTGGGACGGGATTCGGCCGCGGAAACGGCCGAGGGCTGGCAGCCGTGGACCGAGGTGGTCGCCGCCTGGCTGCGCGAAGGCCGCTCACCCACGGTCTTCGTCCACACCCCGAACAACGATGAGGCCCCGGCCTTGGCCCGCCAATTCCACGATGACGTGCGGACACTGGTGCCCGAACTGGACCCGCTGCCCGATCCGGAGCCGATCGAACCCGCCACCCTGTTCTGAGCCGCCTTCGCCCGGCTCGGCCATGCCTCCGGTGGGGTTCTGAAAAGCGACGAGCACGGCCACCGCACCGCCGCCGCCGCCCGGCGGTTACTGTTGCCCGGCATGATCGAAACAACCGCGGAGCTGGTCCGCGACCTCGTCCGCGACCAGCACCCCGAGCTCGCCGATCGCCCGGTCCGGTTGGGCGCGCGTGGCTGGGACAACCAGCTGTGGCGGCTCGGTGAGGACCTCGCCGTCCGGCTGCCCTGGGCGACCGATTCCGCGGACGCGCTGCTGCGCAAGGAATTCCGCTGGCTGCCGGAGCTCGCTCCGCGCCTTCCGCTGCCGGTTCCCGTGCCACAGCGATTCGGCGAGCCCTCCGCGCGGTTTCCCCGGCCCTGGCTCATCACCACGTGGCTTCCGGGCACGCCCGCCGACCGCGCTCCCGCCACGCGCGCCCTCGATGCGGCCACGTCCCTGGCCACGTTCCTGACGGCACTGCACCAACCCGCTCCCGACGACGCACCCGCGGGCCGGGACCGCGGCGGGCCGCTGGCCGACCACACCGGCCGGTTCACCGCGGGGCTCACCTCCGCCGTCGAACGCGGACTCGTCCAGGACCCGGACGCCGTCCGTGCCGTCTGGGACGACGCGGTCGCCGCACCTGCTTGGCCGGGCCCGCCGCACTGGCTGCACGCCGACCTGCACCCGGCCAACGTCCTCACCGCCGACGGCACCTTCTGCGGCGTGCTCGACTTCGGCGACCTGTGCGCCGGCGATCCGGCCTACGACCTCTCCGCCGCCTGGCTCCTGCTCCCGGACGACGCCGCCTTCTTCGCGGCCTACCAGCCGTCCCCGGACCCCGCCACCCTGCGCCGAGCCCGCGGCTGGGCCGTGGCCCGTGCGCTGGGTGGCATCCTCATCGGTGATGCCGGGGCACACGGCCGCCCCGGCGGTAAAGCGACTTGGGGGCCGCCCGCCCAGGTTGCCTTGAAACGCCTCACCGCGGTCTGAGCATCATCGTCGACGGTGTCACCTGTCGATGGGGAGTCCGCGGACGGCCGACCTATGACCAAGGACTGGGTTCAAGGGCGCTGACTTCCGCCGTGGCACGGGCCGGTGTCACGGGCACCGTTCTGGCCAGCCACACCTCTCGTGCATCGCGGGGATCAACTGCATTCGTGGTCACGAATCGCAACGAGGTCGCCGATACCCGCTGCCGCGTCTCGCCCTCCAGCGCCGCGAGCGCGGGGTGCGCGGCCCGCCGCCATTCCAGCTGCGGTCCTCGATCCGGGCGGAGGACCACGGGCAGGTCGGCGAACCACTCGTCACGGGCCAGGTCCCGAACCGTGCACGCCTGGTCAACGCGGAGTTCCGGCAGCGATCGCCTCGTGCGGCCTGCCGGTGGAACTGTTCGTTGGCGGGGAGGAAGTCGGGCTTCCAGCCCGATCCGCGCGGTTCCTTCGGGGGCACGGCGGAAACCGTGCCACAGCACGCAGCGCTCGGGCGATTCGTGAGCGCCCCTTGGCGTGCCGGTGCCCGCGAACGGCACGTCCGCGGGCACCGCCCAGCTCACCGCCGCTGGTGCGCCATCCACTGCCAGATGCGGGTTCCGCGGATGCTCGGGTCGTTGCGGGCCACGTAGATCCACGACCAGTGGCCGGGGAACTGGTGGCCGTTCCAGACCACGTTGTCGTAGAGGGTCATCAAGGAGCCGGAGATGAGGTCGTGGGCGTGGACGGTGTTGGCCCGCGGGTCCACCGTGGTGTCGTCGAGGGAGGTGACCAGCCAGGTGGGGGTGCGGATGGCGGCCAGTTCGGCGTCGGGGATCAGGGTGGGGCCGCCGCCCAGCGAGGTGACCACCCCGCAGATCGGGACGGACGCGGCGAAGGTGGTGGGGTAGACCGTGGTCATCTTCAGGCTCATGTAACCGCCGTTGCTGCACCCGGCCACGTAGATGCGCTCGGGGTCGACGGGGTGCGCGCGCACGACATCGCGGACGATTTCGTGGATGAGCGGGGCGAAGCGGGGGCCGTCCTGCATCCAGGCGGAGGTGCTCTGCGGGGCGACGACGTAGGCGCCGCCGAAGATCTGCTGCGCCTCACGGGTGGCGAAGCCCAGCGCACCGCGGTTGGCGCGGAGCGTGGTTTCGTTGTCGTAGTAGCCGTCCGGCAGGGAAGCGCCTTCGCCGCCGCCGTGCAGCCAGACGATCAGGGGACGCCTGCCGTGCCGGGGTGGTGCGTAGAGCCGGTACTTCATGCCCGACGCGGAGACGTGGTGGCTGAAGGCGTCGACCTCGGGATTGGCCAGCCCGCCCTGCGCGAAGCGTGAGATGGTGACCGGCCGGCCGTGGCGCAGGGTGATCGGGGCGTGCTGGGTGATGGTGTAGGCGAGGTCGAGCCGGAAGTTGCGGCCCTTGGCCGGGAGGTAACCGAGGGTCGCGCCGCCGGGTTGCCCCTCGGCGTGGCTCAGGGTGAGCACGATGTTGCCGCGGCGGTCCAGTCGGGCGGCGGTCACCGGCCGGTCGAGGTCGTACACCGGCTCGGCGGTGAGCGGGAGCGTGGCCTTGGCGTGCACGCCGAACGTGCTGGTGGTCAGGCTGGCCGGGTCGATCGGCCCGAGCCGGGAGGTGTCGAGGGTGAGGGCGGTGACCTGCTCACCGCCGTCGAGCGTCACCGCGTTGAGGGTGAAACCCACGCTCGGGGTGTGGTGGTCCCCGGCGTGGGCGAGGCCGGGCAACGCCAATCCGGCGGCAGCCCCCGCCCCCACGGCCAGCACAGCGCGACGATTGATCAACATGGCCATGCGAACTCCTTCGTCCGTGTTCCCGATTGGATCATCGCAGCTGGAGCGGCCGAACAGGAACGGCCGGACGCCGACCTCATTGGTCCGAACGACCCATCCCGAAGACGGCCGCCCCGTACCGTTGCAGTCCGCTCTGTCCAACTGGTTCCGGCGCACCGACGATGACGAAGTCGAACTGCCCCAGCTCGCCGGGCACCTGCGGAACACGCCCGAACCCCGTAGCGATTGGCCGGTCGGACTGCTGGCGCCACGGGCTTTCGCCGGCCCGGAAGAGGACACTGTCCGTCCGGCGCTCGAACGGTGCAATCGATGGCCCGGGCTCAACTTCGACGAATCCCGGAACTGCCACCGCAGCACGACGCCGCCCATCGCCGGACCATGGCGCAACTCGCTGCCGCCACCTATGGCGAGGGCCGAAACCCTGGGGCCTCGATGCTGCGAACCGGTGACCACCTCGCGCAGCTGTCCATGCACTGCAGTGAATCCTCCGGATACCAGCAGTGGTACCTGTTCGACAGCATTTGGGCGGGGACTCACCCTGATCTGGCTCAATCAATGCTGCGTTACGCCGGCCATTGGGACCCGATCGGCAGTTGAGGACCGGTGCGGGTGATCACGGCGTCCAGCAGCCGCTGACCGAGGACATGGTGCGAGAAGGCGAGCGCGTGCTCGGCGTGACGCTGCCTTCGGCGCTGCTCGAACTCCTGCGGATCCAGAACGGCGGCACCGTGCCTGCCGGACACCTCGGGCTCGATTATCGCGGATGCGGGCGAAGTGGCGAACCCAAGGTGACCTGGTTCGAAACCGATCCCGCTGCGGAAATGGTGCTGGCCGGTGAATTCCGCTCGTTCGTCGAGGGCCTTACCGCACGGTTCGAGAGGCGGCCGTTCCCGCCGACAGCGGGCCTCGTCCATGCCCGTGCCGCAACAGCCCCCGGTTTCTCCGTGCGCAATCCGGTGACCAGAAGAGGAATCCCGGCACCGCCGCATCGCACAGCCCAATCGCCTGACCGGTGAAGCACTCGTGCGCCTCGGGCAGTGTTCGCAGCACTCCACCCGCTTCTCCCGTCGCCGAGGAGACGGCTCAGTCCCGCAGGCCCAGACGCAGGTGCTCGATGTGGTAGATGGCTTCGTCGAGCAGCATGGCGACGTGGTTGTCGTGGAGCCGGTAGACGATGCTGCGGCCGTGGCGTGTGTTGGTCACCAGGCCGAGGTTGCGCAGCAGGCGCAACTGGTGGGACACCGCGGACTGCTCCATTCCCACGGCCTCCGCGAGTTCCCCGACCGACGCGTCGCCTTCCCGCAGGCGCGTGAGGATTCGCAGGCGGCTCGGGGTGGCCAGGGCCTGCAGGGTGTCGGCCACGACGGTCGCGTCCTCCGCGCTGAGTTGTCCCCGCGGACGGGCGTGTCCCCGTGCTTCGTGGCCCATGGCACCAGTGTAACGAGCAAACGAATGAAGATCTGTTCATATGTATGTTATCGTGCCGAAGCATGGGACTCGCCGCGAACCGCGACTACCGGCACCTGTTCGCCGCCCAGGTGGTGGCCCTGTTCGGCACCGGGCTGGCCACCGTCGCGCTCGGGCTGCTCGCCTACGAACTGGCGGGGGAGCGGGCGGGGGCGGTGCTGGGCACGGCGCTGGTGCTCAAGATGGGCACCTACGTGACGGTCGCGCCGCTCGCCGGTGCGTTCGCCGACCGGCTGCCCCGCCGCGGCCTGCTGGTCGGGCTGGACCTGGTGCGGGCGGCGGTGGTGCCGCTGCTGCCGTTCGTCACCGAGGTCTGGCAGGTCTACGTGCTGGTCTTCGTGCTGCAAGCGGCGTCGGCGGCGTTCACGCCGACCTTCCAGGCGGTGCTGCCCGACCTCCTGCCCGACGAGAAGCAGTACACCCGCGCGTTGTCGGCGTCGTCGCTGGCGTCGAGCATGGAGACGCTGCTGAGCCCGGTGCTGGCCGCCGCCCTGCTCGGCGTGGTCAGCTTCCACTGGCTGTTCAGCGGCACCACCGCCGGGTTCCTGGCGTCGGCGCTGCTCGTGGTGACCGCCGGGGTGCCTCGGGCGAAGCCGAGTGCGCGTGCCGGGGTGCTGGACCGCATCGCGGCGGGCACCCGGATCTTCCTCGCCACGCCGAGGTTGCGGGCGGTGCTGGCCCTGGACCTCGCGGTGGCCGGGGCGGGTGCCGTGGTCATGGTCAACACGGTCAACTACGTCCACGACGCGCTGGGCCTGGCCGATGCCGAGGTGGCGGTGCTGCTGGCCGCCAACGGCGCCGGGACCGTCGTCGTCGCGCTCGCGCTGCCGAAGCTGCTGGACCGCATCCCCGAGCGCACGGTGATGACCACCGGCGCGGTGGTGCTGTGCGCCGGGGCGGGTGGTGCGCTTGGACTGTCTCTTGTGGACTCCGGCGGCTGGCGGTGGCCGGCCGCGCTGGCCGTCTGGGCGGTGCTGGGAGCCGGGGTGGCGCTGGTGCTCACGCCGGTGGGCCGGGTGCTGCGGCGGTCCGCCGCCGAGCCGGACCGGCCGGCGGTCTTCGCCGCGCAGTTCTCGCTCTCCCACGCCTGCTGGCTGCTGAGCTACCCGATCGCGGGCTGGGGGGTCACCGCCGCCGGCTTCACCACCGGCTGGCTCGTGCTCGGCCTGCTCACCGCCGGCGGCACGGTCGCCGCGGTGGTGCTGTGGCCGCGGCACGACCCGGAAGTGCTGGTCCACGTGCACTTCGCGTTACCGGAGGACGACGAACACCTCATCGGCGCGGAACCGGCGGGCGGCGGTGGCCGGCGGCACGCCCACCCCTACACCATCGACGCCCGGCACCCCCGCTGGCCGCGGGCGCGGTGGTCCTGAAAACCCCTCAGCCGAGCAGCCGGGCGGCGGCGTGCTCCACCGACGGCGGCGCGGTGGCGATCACCTGGTCCAGGGTGTGGCGGGCGGTGCTCAGCTCGGCGATCGCGGCGCTGATCCTGGCGCGTTCCCGGTGCAGGTCCACCAGCAGTTCCGGGCAGTCGGCGATCAGCTGCCCGTCCGCGGAACCCAGGCAGGGCAGCAGATCGGCGATCGTGGTGGTGGACAGGCCGGCGGCGAGCAGGTTGCGGATGTGCCCGACGGTGGTGACGTCGTCCTCGGCGTACACGCGATAACCGCTGGGGAGCCGCTCCGGCCGCAGCAGGCCCTGCTCCTCGTAGTACCGCAACAGGCGCTGGCTGACCCCGGTCCTGCGTTCCAGTTCGCTGATGCGCACGGCCCCTCCGGAAATTCGCGCTTGACTCTCACACCCGTGTGAGACTTTAGCGTCGCGGTATGCCCGATTCACCACTTCGAACCGCCGCGGGACCACGCGAATGGCTCGGCCTCGCCGTGCTCGTGCTGCCGACCGCCTTGCTGTCCATGGACGCCACGGTGCTCTACCTGGCGCTGCCCAGCCTCGCCGCCGACCTGGCCCCGACTCCCGGCCAGCTGCTCTGGATCTCCGACGCCTACGGCTTCCTGATCGCCGGGTGCCTGGTCACCATGGGCACGCTCGGCGACCGCATCGGGCGGCGCCGCCTCCTGCTGATCGGCGCGGCGGCCTTCCTGCTCGTCTCGGTGCTGGCGGCCTACGCCCCGTCGGCCGAACTGCTCATCCTCGCCCGCGGTCTGCTCGGTGTCGCCGGTGCCACGCTGATGCCGTCCACGCTGGCGTTGCTCGGCGGCATGTTCGGCGATCCGCGGCAGCGCGGGATCGCGATCGGGCTGTGGTCCGCGGGCCTGTCCGGCGGGGTGGCGCTGGGACCGGTGGCCGGTGGGCTGCTGCTCGAACGGTTCTGGTGGGGCTCGGTGTTCCTGCTCGCCGTGCCGGTGATGGTGCTGCTGCTGGTCAGCGGCCCGATCCTGCTGCCGGAGCACCGCGCCACCGACCCCGGACGGCTGGACCCGGTGAGCGTGCTGCTGTCCCTGGCGGCCGTGCTGCCGATCGTCTACGGCATCAAGCACCTCGCCGAGGGCGGCTCGGTCCTGCCGGGCGGACTCGCGCTGCTGCTCGGTTCCGGTGCCGGGACGGTGTTCCTGCGACGGCAGCGGAGGCTGAGCCCGCCGCTGGTCGACCTCCGGTTGTTCGCCGTCCGGCCGTTCCGCAACGCGCTGCTGGTGCTGCTCGGCGCGCTCGCCTGCGTCGCCGGGAGCTACCTGTTCGCCGCGCTGTACCTCCAGCAGGAAGCCGGGTTGTCGCCGTTCGGGGCCGGGTTGTGGCTGTTGCCCTCCGCGGTGGCGATGATCCTGACCTCGGTCGCGGCCCCGGCGCTGGCCCGGTGGATCCCGGTGCCCCGCCTGCTCGCGGGCTCACTGGTGGTCTCCGCGCTCGGGTTCGCCGTGCTGGTCTGGACCACGGGGATCGCCTCGCTGGTCGCCGGGCTCGTGCTGGTCTACCTCGGCTCGGGGCCGGTGATGGCGCTGAGCACGGACACGCTGGTCGGCGCCGCGCCGCCGGAGCGGGCGGGTGCGGCGTCGGCGTTGTCGGAGACCAGCGTCGAGTTCGGGCTCGCGCTCGGGGTGGCGGTGCTCGGCAGCGTCGGCACGTTCGTCCAGCGCGGGCACGGGTTCACCGCCGGGTTCGCCGTGGTCGCGGCGATCGGCGTGGTGGTGCTCACCGGCCTCGCGGTGCTGGTGTCCCGACAGCCCGGTGGTGGCCGTACGGCACCGCGTTCAGCAGCGTGACGTGGAACGTGCGGCCGCTGGGCGCCTGGTAGGCGCGCTGCTCCCCGGGCCGCGCGCCGACCAGCGCGGCGCCGAGCGGGGACTCCGGCGAGATGACCTCGAGGTCCTCGTCCCCGGCGGCACGCGTGCCCAGCAGGAAGGTCTCGGTGTCGGTGCCGGTGAAGCGGACGGTGAGCACCATGCCCGGCTCGGCCACCCCGTCGTCCGGGGGATCCTCGCCCACCACGGCGTGGGTGAGCAGGTCCTGCAGTTCCCGGACGCGGTGCCGGTGCCGCAGCCCGGCCGGATCGTCCAGCTCGTCACCGGGACCGGCGGTGAGCAGGGCGGCCAGCTCCGCGCGCAACTGCTCGTGGGCGTGCGGGGTCAGCCAAGCGGTTCTGGTCATCATCGCTTTCTCCTCGAGGGCGCGGAATTCGGTGGCGAGGCGCAGCAGCATGTCCCGTTCGACGCGCAGCAGCGCGTTTTCCGAGCGCAGCCACGCCAGTTCGGCTTCGGTGTCCATGCCGGTCAGCGCAGGGGGTCGAACGCGCGCAACGGTTCCGGCTGCTTGCCGGTGGTGATCCGCTCGGCCAGCAGCCGTCCGGTGGCCGGGCCGTGCGCCAGCCCCCACATGCCGTGGCCGCCCGCCACGTAGACCCCCGGCACCCGCACCGCGCCGATCAGCGGACGCCCGTCCGGGGTGATCGGGCGCGGCCCGACCCACTGGTCTTGCCGCTCCTCCCAGCGCACCCCGTCGAGCAGCGGCCGGACGGAGGCGGTGATCGCTTCGACCCTGGCGGGCACGGCGGGGTCGTCCGGCCCGCGGAACTCCATCGTGCCCGCGACGCGCAACGCCCCGCGGTACGGCGTGCAGGCGACCCGGGCGCCGGGCAGGTAGATCGGCCCGGGCACCGGGCGGTCCACCGGCACGGTGAACGAATAACCGCGTCCCGCGCGCACCGGGACCCGCACCCCCCAGCGGGTGGCCAGCCGGGACAGCCAGGCACCGGTGGCCACCACGGCCACGTCGGCGTCCGCGACCGCGCCACCGCGGCCGTGCACGGTGACCCGCCCGCCGCCGGACCGCACGTCGGCCACCTCGAAGGTGCGCAGGGTGGCGCCGCGAGCGAGCACCGACCGGGACAGCGCGTGCACGAAGCCGCCGGGGTCGAGGTAGCGCTGGCCGTCGATGCGCACGGCGGCGGTCAGCGCGGGGGAAGCCAGCGGAACGTGCTCGCGCAGCTCCTCCCGGCCGAACGCGACGTGCTCGACCACCTGACCGGCGTCGGCCATCCGCCGCAGCTCGCGCAGCAGGCCGGTCGCTTGCCGCGGGTTCTCGAAGGCGGCGGTGATCGGGGCGTCGAGCACCGGTGCCGTCACCCCGTTGTCGGTGAGCACCTGGTACGCCTCGAGGCACTCGTCGTTCAGCGGCCGGTTCGCCTGGACCGCCCGGGCCCAGGACGGCCACCGGCAGTTCAGCGCGAACCGGGCCAGGAACGACCACAGCCCCGGATCGGCCGACAGCGGGATGCGCAGCGGCGCCGCCGGGCTCAGCAGGGCGCGCAGGCCGTAGCGCAGCACGGAAGGTTCGTTCAGCGGGATGGTGAGCCCGGGTGACACCCAGCCGGCGTTGCCCCAGGACGCGCCCGCGGCCACCCCGGTCCGGTCGACCACGGTGACCTCGACCCCGCGTTCCTGGAGGAACCACGCGGCCGACAAACCGACGATGCCCGCGCCGATGACCACCGCCGTCCGCGGTCCGCCGTCGATGCCCAAGACCCACCTCCACTCGGCGCCCAGTGCTGCCGGAACCAGCATCTCCCGGGCGGGGCGGGGTGGCCTTGTCCGATTCCTACAATCCGGGCCGGTCTCCTTGGCCGATCTCGACAGTGGCCAGATCGATCATCATGGCCAGCCGCTTGCGCGGGTCGTCCAGGGCGAGTGCGGCGACCTCCGCCATCCTGCGCAGCCGGTAGCGGACGGTGTTCTGGTGCACCCCGAGGCGGTCGCCGGCTTCGGCGAGGTCACCCTGCGCCTCCAGCCACGCCCGCAGCGTCGGCAGGTACTGCGTGGCGTGGGCGGTGTCGTGGCGGCGCAGTTCGGCCACCGGGCCGCGTGCCGGGGTCCGGCCCGCACTGGCCGCCGCGCGCAGCCGCTGGAGCAGGATGTCGTGCCACGACTCGTCGTAGGCGGGCGGCGGCGTGCCGGGTGGCCGGGTTTCGTGCAGCGCCAGGCATTCGTCGGCTTCCTGGCGGCTGGCGGGCAGTTCGGCGGCCACCGCGGCCCCGCCGATCCCGGCGGTCAGCACCACCTGGCCGGGCAGCGCGTCCCGCAGCCGGGCCACCCAGCCGCGTGCCGTCGTCGCCGGGTCACCGGGCAGCACGGTGTAGAGCGTGTTGCCGTCCAGTGCGCTGCGGCCGGGCCGTGACCAGCCGAAACCGGTGGTCGCGCGCTCGAAGGCGAGCAGCAGCGCGGCGTGCCGCTCGGCGCCGAGGTGCGCGCGCACCGCGAGCACCCGCAGCGCACCGGGTGGCAGGCCGAGCCTGCTGACCACGGTGGTGGCGTCCGCGGTGCCTTCGAGCAGGCCGATCACCAGGTCGGATTCGACCTGGCGCTCCAGGTCGGCGCTGGCCCGCGACCGCAGCAGGTGCAGCGCCACCGTGCGCGCCCCGTCCGCGAGCGCGGTGCGCCGCCCGCCGGTCAGCGGGCTGCCGCAGGTCACCCACACCGCGCCGAGCAGTTCCCGGCCCGCCCGCACCGCGACCACCATGCGCCCGGTGAGCCCGTGCTCCGGCTCGGGTTCGACGAACAACGGCTCGTCCTCCGCGGCGAGGTGGGCGAACACACCGCGCTCGTCGAACAACCGCAGCACCGCCTCCGGCGCCTGCCGCCCGAGGATGGTGTCCAGGCGGGCCGGGTCGGTGCCCTGCTGCGACCGCGAGTAGGCCAGCACCCGGGAGAGCCGGTCCTCGATGGTCACCGCGCCGCCGACCGCCGCGGCCAGGCTGTCGGCCAGCGCGAACAGGTCGGTCGGGCCGCGCCCGGATTCGGTCTCGCGGCCTTCCAGCACCAGTCCGTAGACCACCCCGGCGAGCTGGCTCCAGGACACCGCGGGGTCGACCACGAGCACCGCGATCCCGGCCGCCTCACCGGCCGCGGCCGCTCCGGCGTCGCCATCGGGGTCGCCGTGCACCAGCACCACCCGCACGCGGGCCGCCACCGCCCAGTCCACCGCTTCGGCGGCCGACCGCGCGCCGACCGCGAGGAACACGTCGCCACCCCCGGCGGCGGCGTCGCCGTCCTCCCGCAGCACCACGCTCCGCAACCGCACCGACCGGGGCACCGGGCAGCACACCAGGCGCACCCCGTAGCCGCCCAGCACGTTCACCAGCCGATCCAGCCCGACCATCCGCTCGCCTCCGCGTCGTCCGAAGCTGACAGCTTAGGTTCGCGGCGGCTGCCTAGCGGCCGCGGCGGTCCACGCGTGCCCAGGGCCAGTCGGTGGCGAGCCAGTCCGCGACGGCGTCGGCGAGCGGGGCGTCGAGATCCGCCCGGTCGGCACGCACCCAGGACTGCACGGTGACGTCCCAGTCCGGGGAGGCGGCGGGGTAGAGGTAGACGCAGCCGATGACGTCGTTGTCCTCCGGATCGAGCACGGTGAAGGTGAAACCCCTGCCGCGCCGGAAGTCGTCGGCGTGGCGGCGGAGGTCGGCGAGGTTCCGCTCCGGGGTCATGCCGTCGGGCGGGGGCCAGTCGCCGTCGGGGTAGCCGGGGGTGGCGCGGATGTGCTCGATGCTCGAGGACCAGGCGGCGTGGTCGGCCCGGTTGTGCTGCGGCCCGAGTGGTTCGAGGCGGAACCGGCTGGTGGTCAACGAGGTCGGTGGCTGGAAGCCGGTGGGCACGAACTCCGCCGCGGTCACGACCGGGAGCTTACCGAACTGGTCGGCTCTTGACGGTGGCCACACCGGCTCCTAGATTACCGACATCCGACATGGGACGTCCCATGTCCGACCTCTACCGGCCCCAACGAGGAGGCCCAGTGCGATCGCGTTCGAAGCTTGCCGCGTCCCTGCTCACCGCCGCGGTGCTTTGCCTGCCGCAGGCACCCCGGGCGGCAGCCGCCCCGGTGCACCACGGCGGGTGCACGTCCTCGGTGCCGTTCGTCTCGGGCACGGAGGGCTACCACACCTTCCGCATCCCGGCGCTCGTGCGCGCCGCCAACGGTTCCCTGCTCGCCTTCGCCGAAGGACGCGTCGAGTCGGCGGGTGACTCCGGTGCGATCGAGGTGGTCTCCCGGTCCTCCGCCGACGGTGGCTGCACCTGGGGCCCGCTGACCGTGGTCTCCACCAACGGCGACGCCACCGCGGGCAACCCGGCGCCGGTGCTGACCCGCGGCGGTGAACTGGTCCTGCTCACCACGCGCAACGGCCGGGTGTCCGAAGCGGAGATCATGGCGGGCAAGGTGTCCGAACAGGACACCAGGCGCGTGTTCGTCCAGCGCAGCAAGGACAACGGCAAGAGCTGGTCCGCGGCCACCGAGATCACCGCGGCCACCAAGCAGCCGGACTGGCGCTGGTACGCCACCGGCCCCGGGCACGCCATCGTGCTGCGGCACGGCCCGCACGCGGGCCGGATCGTGGTGCCCGCCAACCACTCCAGCGCACCACCCGCCGGCTCGCCCGACGCCGGCACGGAGGCCAAGTACTACGGCGGCCACGCCATCTACAGCGACGACGACGGGCGGACCTGGCACCTCGGTTTCCGCGACACCCGCACCGACGGCGTGGTGGCGGCCAACGAAACCACCGTGGCCGAACTCCCGGGCGGCACGCTGTACTTCTCCAGCCGCAACCAGGGTTCCGCGCCGGAGCACCGGCTCGGCGCGTGGAGCGTGGACGGCGGGGAAAGCCTGGTCGCGCCGTACCAGGTCGAGGAAACGCTGAGCGGGCCCGTGGTGCAGGGCAGCGTGCTGCAAACGGTCGTGCCGGGCGTGCTGCTGTTCTCCGGTCCGGCCGATCCCGCCAAGCGGCGGCTGATGCAACTGCGGATCAGCTTCGACGGCGGGCGGAACTGGCGGCCCGGCCTCACCGTGACCACCGATCCCGCTGCCTATTCGGATCTGGTGCAGGCTGATCCGGTGACGATCGGGCTGCTGTACGAGACCGGCGTGGCCAAGTCCAGTGAAACCCTGACGTTCCAGCGCATCCCGCTGTGGCGGATTTCCGGCTGAACAGCACCGTGGTCGCCGGCGGCGTCATCCAGGAAGCCACCTCCGCCGGTCGAGCTCGGTGCGCGCGGCCCCGCAGCACCGCCCAGCCGCGGTTTGCCGAGCAGTGCGGCGGGAACGAGCAGCCCGTGCTCGGCGGCCGGGGCCAGGGCGCGCTGCCACGGGCCGTGTTCGTCGAGCAGGCCGGTGGCGGGGAAGCCGGGCACCGCCGTGGTTCCGGGTGCGGTCAGCCGTATTTTCCGTCCACTGTGGACCCCAAGGTGGTGTTGACGGCCAGTGCGCTGGCCAACTCGGGGGGAGGGGGTGCGCGCCACCGAACGGGCGAGCGCCTCCGAGGGCCGGTTCGCCCGTGGCGCGGGCGGGGGCGATTTCCGGGTGGCCTGGTGATCCCGGACCGGAGTGAGCTGGAGTTCTCCTCGGCGAAGTGGACTCCTCGTCGAGCAGCTCACCGGGATCCCCGGGTGTTCACCGCACCAGGTCGAGGAATTCCCAGTGCGCTTCCGGCTGGGCACCGCTGAGCCACTTCCCGCAGTTCTGCAGTACCACCGGACCCGAGGTGATGTGCTGGGTACCGGTGCCGAGATCACGCAGGAACCGGTCGATCGGCCCGCGCCGGATGGCCGCCGTGCCCGCCCACCGGTGCACCACCTGCCCGAGGTCCTGCCCGGTCCACGTCGCGTGGTTGAGCGCCAGCCGGATCAGCGTGTCCTGCTCGGTGCTGAGCGGTTCGCCCGCGTCCAGGGTGTCTTCGACGTCGCGCCACACCTGCGTCGCCCAGGCCCGGGTGGCGCGGAGCTTCGCCTCGGCGCTCGCGTACTCGGCGTGGAACTGCGCGGTGTCGACGGCGGCGTTGCGCGTGCCGGTCTTGGCCGCGGCGACCAGTTTCAGCTCGTCGAGCAGCCGGCGCCCCACGCCGAGCGCCCAGGCGGTGTGCCCGATCGCGGACAGGTTCACCAGACCGGCGCGGTAGACGGCACCACCGTTGGCCGGTTCCCTGGTGGCCGCGGCATAGGTGTGCGTCGCCGGGACGTAGACCTCGGCGCAGTGGTAGTCGACGCTGTTCGTCGCCCGCAGCCCGGACACGTCCCAGTTGCCGGCCAGCACCACCTGCGACTTCGGCATCGCCAGCACCCGCAGCTCCCCGGTGCCCTCGACCTGGATCGCGCTGTGGATGTGGGTGGCCAGCGACATCCCGGTGGCGAACTGCCAGCTCCCGCTCACCAGGTAGCCGCCGGCCACCGGGACGGCCCGGCCGGGCCGGGTGCCGTGCCCGGCCAGCAACGCGTGCTCCCCATCCGCGACGGCGGGGAACAACTCGGCCGCCGCGACCGCACCGAGGTAGGCCGCGGTCGTGCCGGTGACCATCTGCAGCGACATCATCGTCCACCCGGCCGAGGCGTCGTGGTAGCTGACCCGCTCGTGGATCGCGATCAACTGCCGCGGGGAGAACTCGTGACCACCCAGGTCGCCCGGCAACCCGGCACGGACGATGCCCGCGTCCAGCAACGCCCGCGCCGTGTCGTCGGTGAGCCTGCCGAGTTCCTCCGCCGCGTCGGCAGTCGACTCGATGCTGCCGCCGAGTGCGTCGATCCGTTCGAGCAGCGCCGGGAACTCGTCGCTGACGTGCAGCCGGGCCGAAGTCGCCATGGCGGGGTACTCCTTGTCGTCGGCGGGGTGCCGGGCTGGTGCGGCCTCCAGCATGCCCTGCGCGCCGCCGATCGCGGTGAGGTTCGCCGCCGGGTAGGTGCTGACGCAGGCGGAGAGCCCGGCGTCCTGGCGGCACACCGGATCGTGCTGCTTGGGCAGGGCAGTCGTCCGCAGCGGCACCGGCCGGTTCAACGCCCACCCCTGACCGCGGTACCACCCGGGCGACCGCGACGCATCGCACTCGGGAGTACGGTGAGCTGGTGCCGGACCTGAGCCTGGTCGGGGAGTTGGCCCGCCGGCTCGACCTGGCCGGTGGGCGGACCTCTCATCACCCCGAGAAGGCGATGCTGCTCATCTCGGCGTGGCGGGGTGAACGGCTGCAGCCGCCGGTTCGGCTGGCCGTGGACGAGAAGGCACTCGGGCGGCACCTGCTCCTCCTGCACGACGACGCCGCCACCCTGTGGCCGGGCGCCGATCGGCGGGCCGGCGCGTTCAACCTGCTCTGCGTGCACCTCGAGGAAACCGTGCTCACCCGGAAACCCGGACAGGCCGAACTGTTCCTCGATCCGGTCAGCCGCATGCCGGAATGGCACGCGCGAACGGCATGACCAGGTGGGTGTGGTCGTCGCGGTCGAAAAACGACGCGGGTCCGGCCGGGTGGCGTAGCTGGTGGCGCACCGGGTGAACCGGCCGGGCACGTAGCTGATCGCCGCGTGCGGCGCCCCCGTGTGGTCGACGGCCTGGCTTTCCTGGTTCACCAGGCCGTGGTCGGGGCCGAGCGGGCCGACCACCAGCTCCGGCGACACCGCGACGGGCGAACCGCCGGTGGGCCGGCGCCAGGTGCGGCCCTGGTCGTCGCTGTAGACGTGACCGGTGTCGTGGTCGGTCAGCCCGCCCGGGGCGCACCGCACCCCGGAAATTTCCTCGCGCCAGGTGAACGCGGCGTGCAGCCCGCCGCCCCGGTCGCAGGTCAGGCCGTGCCGGTACAGGTTGCGGGTCGTGCTGGTCACCCCGTTCGGCGCGGTCCACGGGCCGGTGGCCGAGGACCAGCGGCCCAGCTTGCGCCACGCCGTGCCGTCGTGCTCGGCGAGTTCGGCGGTGCCGGAGCGGCCGGTGCGGTAGCGGGTGCCGAGACCAGGCCCGCCTCGGACCCGGGCTCGAGAGGAACCACGAGCGGCCGGACCTCGTGCTCGAGCGGATGTCGGACGGGACCGCCCGGTACACCGCGCACACCTACGACGTGAAAACCGGCGATGCCGGGATCACCGCCAAGTGGGAACGCCAGGTCGAACGCGATGCACGCGGCCTGTTCCAGCCCGAGGAACTCCGGCCGTCCGCCGCGGACCGCGCGAAGCCGGCTGAACTGGGCAAGCAGATCGCGGCCCAGGCCAACGGACGGCGGCGACCCTGACCGCGGCTAGGCCGGACCGCCGGACCAATGGGCTTCCACCCAGTACCGGCCGCCGGATTCGCGGCGGGTGACGGTGACGCCCGCCGAAGACCGGGCGGATTCCGGCGGCGGGGCGTCGATGACCACACTGACCGTCACGGCATCGGCCGCGCCCAGCACGGTCACCCTGGCCTGGCCGCCGCTGGCGGCGAGGCAGGCCAGCACCGGCTCGGTCAGCGCCCGGCGGACCCGCACGGGCAGCGCCGGGCGCTCACCCCAGGTGCCGAGGAACACCCGGACCCCCCGGCGTTCGGCCACGTCCGCGCAGGCCCGCAGTTCGTGCAGCAGCGAATCCTCGACGTCGTCGTTCTCGGCGAACAGCCGCCGCATCCGGGCGGCCTCTACCGCGTAGGCCGTCCGGTCGGTCACCGGAGCACCGGCGGCCAGCCCGGCCAGCAGCGGAACCGTGGTGGTGGTCAGGTCCGCGAACCGCAGCCGCCGGTCGCGGTGCAGTTGTTCGGCCACCGCCTCGGCGGTGTGCGCCCGCTCCTCCTGCTCGGCGGCCGCCGACGCCACCTGCGCCAGCCGGCGCACCGCGGCGGTCGCCACCGCGACGGTGAGCTGGCAGCCCAGCACCAGCACGGTGATCATCGCCAGGTCGACCAGCGTCTCCCGGTCACCGTCGCCGGTGAGCACCAGCCTGCCGAAGCTGAACACCTGGTGCGCCGCCAGGGCGAGCAGCACCGCCGGTGGGCTGCGGTCGGCGAGCAGCAACAGGCACAGCCAGCCGATCGTGCCGTTGGACCACTCCGTCGCGGTCCCCACGTACTCCGCAGGCACGGCGGAAACCGCGGTGGCCGAGGCGCCGAACACCGCGGCGAGCGCCGGCCAGCGCCAGCGGCCCAGCGGGCGGTCGCGCCAGACGCGGACGCCGGCGAAAGCCGTGACGAGCACCAGCACCGCGAACGCCACCACCTCGGCCGCGAAGGACCGGTAGGCCGCCGCGTTCGCCAGCAGCAGCGGGAGGTCGAGCGCGAAGAGGAAGATCAGGGTGATCAGCAGGGTGGCCAGGCGGAGCACGCGGAACAGCTGGGCGACGGTGGCTTCAGCCATGCGGCCACTCCAGGTGGACCCGGGTGCCCCGGCCGGGAGCCGTGGTGACGGTCGCGAGCCCGCCGACGCGGGTCATCCGCTCCACGACCGAAGCGGCCAGGCCACGGCGATGCGGGGAAACCGTCGCCGGGTCGAACCCCCGTCCGCTGTCGGCGACTTCGAGGCGCACGACGTCGTCAGCGTGGGAAAGCGTGATCCGGGCGGAGGTCACCCCGGCGTGGCGGGCGACGTTCTCCAGCGCTTCACCCGCCGACCGGCACAGGGCGACCGCGGGCCCGGCGGGCAGCGGGAGCGGGCCGGGGGCGGCGAGGTCCACGGTGATCCGGCTCCGCCCAGCCAGTTCGCCGATGAGCTCGGTCAGGTCGAGGCGGCCGTCCGGGACGCCGAGCCGGCCGGAGAGCACCTCCAGGTCCCTGGCGGCGCGTTCGGCCAGCCACGGTTCGCGGCCGGTGACCATGCCGGTGCCGACGGCCAGCATGGTCGCCGCCACGGTGTCGTGCATGGCGGCGAGGTGTTCCCGTTCGTCGGCGCGGCGGGCCGCGGCGACCTCGGTGGCCCGGCGGGCGCGGGCACCGGCGGCCGTGGCGCGGTCCACCGCGCGGCCCGCCCGCACCACCAGCACCCGCAGGCCGCGGGACAACGCGGCTTCGGCGAGGATCCACGCGCAGAGCGGGAGCAGGCCGGGCCAGCGATCCGGATCCGCGACGGCCGTGCCGGTCAGGTAGGCGGCGAGCAGCACGACGGTGAGCACCGCTCCGGGGACCGGGGCGCAGAGCCACTGGTGGCACACCACGGTGATGGACACCGCGACGACCACCCAGCTGGTGCGGTCGTGCGAAAGGACCGCCGGGTCGATCCACCGGGCGGCGAGGCAGACCGCGGCGATGACGGCGGTGTCGGCGACCAGCACCCGTGCCGCCCGCGGCCGGTAGAACGCGCTCCAGAGCGCGAGCACGGCGACCACCGGCGCGGACCGCTCGACCGGCGTGGTGAACAGGGTCAGCGAAGCGGCCAGCAGCAGCACCGCGGTCCGGACCAGCACCGCGTACCGCCGCCCGGTGCGGTCGATCTCGCGTTCGGCCGGGCCACCCGCGACGGGTCGTTCGACCGGCACCGCACCTCCACCGCCGTATCCTGTCCGCCCATGACGAACCGGTTCGTTTCCCAGGTCTTCGAAACAGTCGATTCCGGCGATGCTGCCACCTTCGCCGGGTTCTTCGGCGAGCAGGGGCGCATGGTGTTCGCCAACGGGGAGCCGATGGTCGGTCCCGCCCGGATCGAGGCCGGGGTGCGGGCGTTCTTCGGCACCATCAAGGCGCTGCGGCACACGGTGGTGCGCGAGTGGTGCCAGGGGCCGGACACCATCGTGGAACTGACGGTGGAGTACGACCGGCTGGACGGCCGGACCGTGACGATCCCCGCGGTGACCATCTGGCACGTCGACGCCGCCAACCGGATCGACGACTACCGGGTCTACTTCGACGTCGCCCCGATCTACGCCTGAATGTGCGATGATCATCAACGTTTCGACCGGGAGGAAGGACACCAGTGAAGCGCTTTCTGACGATCGCGGCCACAGCGGGCATGTTGCTGGCCGGCGCGGGCACCGCGGCCGCGCAGGACCCGTACGCCAAGTTCCCCACCGAGTCCGCTTGCCGGACCGCGGGCTTCCAGTACGTGCTGTCCGGCAAGGCATACCGGTACGACTGCACCGGCCCCCACGCCGGCAGCTCGGCGAGCCAGAAGTGGTGGCTCTACCTCATCTGAGCCGGGATCGCGCTCGGCCGCCGAGGTCGGCGCCGGAGTGCCCGGCGCCGACCTCGGCGGCCACGGTGCGCCCGCGTTCCGCCCGTTGCGCGATCCGGGATTTTATGTCCTTTGTGGAGTCCCGTTAGCGTCGGCTCCATGGAGTGGAGCTATCGATCAGCCGGAGAACTCGTCACCGCGTTGCGCGCCGGGGAGGTGACCTCGGCGGAACTGACCGACGAGGCCATCGCCCGGATCGAGCGCGAGGACGGGGTGCTCAACGCGGTCTGCGTGCCGGACTTCGACCGGGCGCGGGTCGCCGCGCGCCGTGCCGACCAGGCCCGTGCGCGTGGTGAGGACCGGCCGCTGCTCGGCGTCCCGGTGACGGTCAAGGAGTCGTACGACGTCGCCGGGCTGCCCACCACCTGGGGCCTGCCGCAGCACCGGGACCACCTGCCCGCCGAGGACGCGGTGCAGGTGTCGCGGCTCAAGGCCGCGGGCGCGGTGGTGCTCGGCAAGACCAATGTGCCGCTGGGATTGCAGGACATCCAGAGCTTCAACGACATCTACGGCACCACCGCCAACCCGTGGGAGCACGGCCGCACGGCGGGCGGGTCCTCCGGCGGGTCGGCGGCGGCACTGGCAGCCGGGTTCGGCGCGCTGTCCATCGGCTCCGACCTCGCCGGCTCGCTGCGCACCCCCGCCCACTTCTGCGGGATCCACGCGCACAAGCCGACGCTCGGCCTGGTGGCCACCCGCGGCATGACACCGCCGTCCGAGCCGGTCCTGCCCGTCGAGCACGACCTCGCCGTGGCCGGTCCGATGGCACGCACCGCCCGCGACCTCACGCTGCTGCTCGACGTCATGGTCGGACCGGATCCGCTGACGCTCGGCGTGGCGCACCGCTTGGCCCTGCCACCCGCCCGCCACGAGCGGTTGAGCGACTTCCGGGTGCTGGTCCTCGACGAGCACCCGCTCATCGCGACCGGCGCCGCCGTGCGGGCGGGCGTGAACCGGGTGGCCGACGCACTGGCCGACGGTGGTGCCCGCGTCGAACGGCGCAGCCCGTTGCTGCCCGACCTGGCCGAAGCCGCGACGCTCTACCTGCAGTTGCTGATTTCGGGGGCCGTGGCGCGGTTTCCCACGGATCCGCTCGAACGGTTGCGCATCCGCGTCGCCGGGCTGAGCGCGGACGACCGGAGCCTTGACGCGGTGCGGTTGCGCGCCATGGTGTTCAGCCACCGCGACTGGCTCGAGGCGAACCACCGCCGCGAACTCCACCGCCACCGCTGGCGGCGGTTCTTCGCCGAGTTCGACGCCGTGGTGTGCCCGATCACCCCGACGCCGGCGTTCCCGCACGACCACCGCCCCGATCCGCTGGACCGGCGCATCGACATCGACGGCGTCGAGTACCCCTACTTCGACCAGCTGGTCTGGGCGGGCCTGGCCACCATGCCCGGTTTGCCCGCCACCGCCGTTCCCACCGGCCGGTCCGCCGAGGGCCTGCCGGTCGGCGTGCAGCTCGTCGGCCCGATGTTCGAAGACCGCACCCCGCTGCGGCTGGCCGAACTGCTCGAACGGGGAATCGGCGGGTTCCAGGTGCCGAGCCGGTTCACCGGTGGGTAGCCGCGCACGAACGCGTCAGTCCACTGTGGCCGTTCCGCCGGAGCAACGCGGACGAATCGTGGGTGGTTCAAGCATCCGGCGTGACCCGTGAACGCGGACGAGCGTGTATCGGCCGCGGTGGGCGCACTTACCCCGCTGTTGCCCGGCGGCATTTCCCCACCCGCGCGGCGCTGTTCGAGGCGGTCGTCGCCGGCCGCGTCGAGCGGTTCGCCGAACGGGCACGCGAGCTGTCGGCGGACGGCACCCCGCCGGGGGAGGCGTTCCGCGGCTACTTCGCGCATCTGGCCGGCGAAATCGCGCTCAACCAGGCGCTGTGAAGCGCTCGACGGCGGTGCCGCGATCGCGGTGCCCGGTGAGCTGCGGCGCGACTTCGTCCAGGAGTTCGGCGCCCTGCTCTCGCGGGCGAAGGACGCCGGTGCGGTGAGGCCCGACGTCGAGGTCGCCGACGTGCTGGACCTGCTCATCGGCACGGCGGTGGCCGACCGCCGGGCCCGGCTGCGCGCCGGTTCGAACCAGGCGATCGCGGTGGTGCTCGACGGCCTGCGCCCTGGTGCGCGGTCCGCCTAGGACGCGCTTCGCCCGCCGTACCATGCGGCCATGACGGCGACCCGGATGCCCAAGGCCGAACGGCGGCGGTTCCTGCTCCAGCGCGCGTTCGAACTCAGCGGGGAGCAGGGCACCGCCGCGCTCACGCTGGTGAGCCTCGCCGAGCGCGCCGGGGTGTCCCGGCCGGTGGTCTACGAGCACTTCGGCACCCGTGAAGGGCTGCTGATGGCGATGTACGCGGACTTCGACCAGCGGCTCGCCGGGCGGTTGCGGACCGCGCTGGCGGCGGCGGGCGGCTCGCTGGAAGCGGTCGCGCGCGTGCTGAGCACCACCTACATCGAGACGGTGGCCGCGGAGGGAGCGGGCTGCGCCGAGGTGGGCGCCGCGCTGGCCGCCACCGAGGAGACCAGGAACTTCCGCGACGAATCGCAGGCGGTGTACCTGCGGGAGTTCGAGGCGGCGTTCCGGCCGTACGCCGAACCGGGCCGGGCTCAGCTCATCGCCGTCCACAGCGCGGTCGACGGACTGGCCACGGCGGTGGCGGCCGACCGGATTTCCCGTGCCCAAGCCGTTTCCGCCGCGGTCGCCGTGGTCGTGGGCGTGTTCGCGGGATAACCTACATTTTGTAACTTACATCGTGTAGGTTATTCGGCATGGACATCGTCATCGGTACCAATCCCCGCGCCGACGCCCTGCGGGCGGCGCTGGCGACCACCCGCGGTGAGCACGACCTCGTGCTGGTGTGCGCCGACGACTACACCGCCGCCGAGGCCGCGCTCGCCGGGCAGCCCGCGGGGCGGGACGTGGTCAACCTGACCTCCGGCACCCGGGAGCAGGCGGCCCGGCTCGCCGCCCGCGGCCGGTACCTCGACGGGGCGCTGATGGCCCACCCCGAACACGTGGGCGACCCGGCGACGGTGATCGTCTACAGTGGATCCGCCGAGGTCTTCGAACGCCACCGCGAGCGGCTCACCGCCTTCGGCCGGGCGGTCTACCTGGGACCGGATCCCGGGACCGCCGCCCTCTACGACCTCGCGCTGCTCAACCTGGCGTGGGCCACGCTCACCGGGTTCATCCAGACCGCCGCCCTGCTCGGCACCGCGGGCATCCGGGCGGCGGAGGTGTCGCCGCTGATCACCGGCTGGCTGGCGGGGACGGTGGCCGAGGTGATCACCGACTACGCCGGGCAACTCGACGAAGGCCACTACCCCGGCGACGGCGAATGGCTCGAACTCGACGCCCCGCTGATGGACCACCTCGCCGCCACCACCCGGGAACTGGGCCTCGACGACAGCCTGGTGAGCACCGTGCGCACCCTGACCCGCCGGGCCGTCGAGGCGGGGCACGGGCAGCACAGCTTCGCCAGCTTGGTCGAGGTCATCCGGGGGACCTGAAGACACTGAAGACACTGAAGACACTGAAGACCGCCGCGGTGCGCATCGGCCGGAGGCGGGCGACGCGGGGAATGGTGGGTGGTACGACGCTTCGGCGGGGGACTACGCCCCGGGCAGCGGCCAGGTCATGGTGACCGTGGTGCCCGCGTCGCCGCGGACCACCCGGCTGTGCTCGGCCAGGGTGCCGATCAACTTCAGGCCGCGGCCGCGCCAGCTGGGTTCGGCCCGGGGTGGCCGCCAGGTGCCGTAGTCGGTGACGGTCACGGTGACCGCGTCTTGGCCGTGGTGGGCGTATAGGTCGATCACGCCGCTCACGCCGTCGGAGTAGGCGTGCTCGGCGGAGTTGGCGAGGGCTTCGTAGGCCGCGAGGACCAGGTCTTCCCGTTGCTCCGGTGGCAGGCCGATGCCCGCGGACCAGGTGTTGAGCACCCCGCGCAGACCGGCGATGTGCTCGGCGGTGGCCTCGACGCGGTGCCGCAGCTCGTGCGGTTGCGCGGTCACGTCCTCGGGGGATGGGTCGACCGTCATGGTGTTTCAGCGCTCCTGGTGGACATGGAGGAGGGCGATGTCGTCGTCGTGGTGGCCGCCGGTGAGGTCCGCGATGAGCGCGTCGCAGGCGGCACCGGTGTCCGCGCTCACCCGTACGGTGGCCAGTGCGCCCAGCAGGCGGGCGATCCCCGCGTCGAGGTCCGGGGTGCCGCTTTCGACCAGCCCGTCGGTGTAGAGGACGAGGTCGGCGCCCGGCGGGAACGCGCCCCGGCGCTGGGGGAACTCGCGGCCCAGCCCGAGCGGCTGGGCCAGCGCCTCGCCGATCTGCTCCGGCTCGCCGTCCGGGTGGACCAGCACGGCGGGCAGGTGACCGGCGTTGGCGTAGGTGAGGCTGTCGTCGGCCGGGTCGTGCACGGCGTAGAAGCAGGTGACGAACTTCGCTTCGGAGATGCTCTCGGTCAGGTGCGACACGTTGCGCAGCAGTTCCGAGGGGGAGAGCTCCAGCAGGGCGTAGGAGCGGATCGCGGTGCGGACCTGGCCCATCACCGCGGCGGCGGTGACCCCGTGCCCGACCACGTCCCCGACGACGAACGCGGTGCGGCCCGCGCTGAGTTCGATCACGTCGAACCAGTCGCCGCCGACCTTCATCCCGCTGGCGGCGGGCAGGTACCGGGTGACGATCCGCAGGCCCGGTATTTCGGGCACGACCGGCAGCATGCTGCGGACGAGTTCGGCGGCCAGGTTGCGCTCGCGGTCGAACAGGCGGGCGTTGTCCAGCGCGATCGCCGCGTATCCGGCGATCCCTTCGGCCAGGAACTGGTGCCGCTCGCTGAACCGCCCGGTCTCGGGGTGGGCGAAGAAGAAGCCGCCGAGGACCTCGCCGGTGGTCGGGCTGACCGCGGAGACGGCGAGGTAGCTGCGGACCGGCAGGTGCCCTTCGGGCATGCCGAAGTGGGGCGCGTTGTGGCCGAACCGGGGATCGGCGGTGATGTCGTCGCTGCGCACCGTGCCCGCGCCGTCGAAGGTCGGGGCGAACACGTCGGTGTTGCGCGGCATGGGGAAGCGGTGGAACGCCGCACGGGGCACCCCGGAGAGCGTGTACAGCGTGTACGACTCGCCGTACTGGTCGATGAGGTTGTAGAAGAAGGCGCCGAACGCCGCGCCCGTCGCTTCGGTGGCGGCGTCGGTGGCGTCCTGGACGAGGCGATCGATGTCCAGCTGTGCGGTCAGCCGCGTGCCCACCGTGTGCAGCGTCTCGACCAGCTTCGCCTCGGTCTGCAAGCCGCGCACGGTCCCGGTGAGGTCGCCGCCGGTGGTGAACTCGCCCAGCCGGAGGCCGGCGGCCACCCCGGCCAGGCGCCGCGGACCGCGGGTGGCCAGCGCCGGACCACCGAGCGCCACCACGCAGAGCAGCTCACCCGTGGACAGGCGGGTGGCGAGGGCGAGCGCGCACCCGTCCGGGCTTTCGCGGCCCAGCACGCCGGCGTCCAGCTCGAACACTTCGACCTGCGCGGTCCCGGCCTCGGCCCACCGGCCGGTGACTTCCCGGGTGAGCCGTACGAGGTCCGTGGAGTCCGTGGAGTGGCCGGAGGAGGGTTCGGCGGGCGCGAGCACGTCGCCGGCCCGTGCGGTGTAGATCCGCACCGCGTGCGCGAGCGGCTGATCGCGGTCGTCGGTCAGCGAAGCCAGCAGCGCACGCACGATCGCGTCGGGAACCTCGGTGGTCATCGGCCGGTGATCGCGGCGGGCACGCTCGGGTACACGGCCAGTTCGTCGGTCAGCCGGGTCATCTCCAGCGGCCGCCGGGTGACCCGGTCGGCGGCCACCACCCGGACCTCGGTGGGTTCGGCCCGCTGCCGGTGCGCCTTGACCAGCACCGCCATGCCCGACGAGGCGAGGAAGTCCACCGCGGTCAGGTCCAGCACGAGCACCGCCGGGCGCAGGCGCGCCGCCCGGTCCACCAGCTGCTCGACCTTCGGCGCCAGCGCCAGGTCCAGCGCACCGGTGACGCGCAGCAGCAGCACCGACTCGTCGTGGCGCTCGAGGACGGCGGTACCGGTGGAGGCCTCGACTCTGCTCAGCGCCTGGTCGCCGCGCACCGGCTCAGCTTCACCCATGTGGTCATCCTGCCTGATCGGTCAGGTGCTCGCCCAGTGGCACACCGGCGCCCGCGTCGCCCCGGCGGCCGGTGAGCACCTCCCCCGGAGGTGGGGAGCGGGTTTCGAAACAACGTTGCGGTGTGTCCAAATGGCCGTACCGACTGGTAGGTTCGGCCTACCCGCTCGGGTGTCCTGGGCCACAGTCGATCCAGGTTTGTCACGAACGTCCTGAAGGAGCACTTTCGTGCGCAGACGACTCACCGGTGCCGCGCTCGCCCTCGCGCTGGGTGCCGCCGTTTTCACCACCCCCGCCGCCGGTGCCGCCGAAAACCCCTACGAACGCGGACCCGCCCCCACCGAGGCGAGCATCGAAGCCGCCACCGGTCCCTTCGCCACCGCCACCAGCACGGTCTCCAGCCTGGTTTCCGGCTTCGGCGGTGGCACCATCTACTACCCGACCAGCACCAGCGAGGGCACCTACGGCGCGCTCGCCATCTCGCCGGGTTACACCGCGACCCAGTCCAGCATCTCCTGGATGGGCCGCCGGCTGGCCTCGCAGGGGTTCGTGGTCATCACCATCGACACCAACAGCCGTTACGACCAGCCCGCCAGCCGCGGTGACCAGTTGCTGGCCGCGCTGGACTACCTGACCGAGCAGAGCCCGAGCACCGTCCGCAGCAAGATCGACCCGTCCCGGCTGGCCG